>NZ_CP135048.1 GCF_039403185.1 Buchnera aphidicola (Formosaphis micheliae)
CAATAATTTTGTAATCTTATATAAATTAGAATATTCTGATTCTATCATTTCTTTTAAACCATTTGATCCAAATTGCGTTAATTCTTCAGTTGAATAATGTTGAATTATATCATGAAGAATTTTGTTTTTTATTATTTGTTCTTTTTTTTTTGATGTTTTTTTTATTTCTTTCATTAATATCAGTTTTTCTATTTTATTGAATGAAAAATTATTTTCGTAATTTAATTTTTTTTTGAAATATAGATATTGTTCTATTTTTTCTTTTTTTATATTAAATAAATTAAAAAACATAGGAGTTAATAATATTTTTTTTGTATCATAAAAAGATGATATATATTTTTTTTTATTTTGACGTACAATGAGACCTATTGGTTCCATGAATTCAGTAATTAAACGCGATGCACGAGTAATTGATTTATTACCTGCTTTAGAAGTAGTGGATAATCCACATTCGTCAGATAATTGTTCTATAGATGCATCAACTTCATTGGAGTTGAAGTTCATATGGTATATCATTGCTTGTATTATTGCTTTAATAGCTCGTTCTCTATGTTCATTCAAATTTTTTAAAGTAATATATGTACATCCTTTTTTAATAGGATTATTTAATAAGTAGGTGTTTATTTTTGTTATAAAGTCAATTTTTTCTGCTTTTTTCATTATATATGTTATTAATTTAGATTTTTTTTTACTTATTTTAGGTATTTTAAATTGAGGATATTTGTTATCAACATATTTTTTTTTATATTCCATTTTTTATAAATATAATAATATTATTATCAATTATTGACTAATTTAGCATTAAATATTATTGATAGCAAACTTAATTTATAAAAAATAAATACATTCTATAATACTAAAAATAAAATTTAAATTTATTTATACTCTCTATTTATATGGTAGTTTTTTTACTATTTTTAATAGTAATACTTTTACATTAATTTTTTAAATTCATCTGATCCTATTGTAATTACCTATCTAAGTCCAAATATTATTTAATAATATTTTTTATCTAACAGAAAATATTATTGATTTTTTTGTTTTTTTCTGTAATTAAAAAATATATTGATATTTACTATGTTGTTAAATTTATTTTAAATATATTTATTTACTATTTTTTAGCTTCATTATACCTCATGAGGTGTATTCTATGTTAAATATTAAATTTTTACTAATCAAACCTAATTATTGTATCTTCGATTTATCTATTTTTTTCTTCAGAAATTATAAAATGTTTTAAAAAAAATTAAGTTACAATAATTATGGTAAATACATAAAAAATCTAAAATTTTATCCCATTTTTTAACATTGGATAAATTCTATTGGTTCCATAAATTTAGTAATTACACATAATGCACATAACTAGAAACGAAATCATTGCTTGTTTTAGAAGTAGTAGATAATTCACATTATAATGAAATAAGTATTTGTACCAGATGGATAGAAATTGAACTGTTGAAGATATATTACGTTAATGATATAGAAATTCTACCACGATGGTGTTTTATTCTTAAAATAACGTTTATAATGTCATTATTATATATATAAATATCATTCGTTTTATTCCACAATACAATTTTACCAGTTACAGACGAATAGTATCTATTCATAGGATTAATGTATATAAATGTGTTGACTAATAATTTATTATAATCAATGCAACTGTTCAAAAAAATTTTATAATTCAATTTTCACAGGAATAAAAATATTCCTGCAATCCATTAGACATGTATTTTTAAAGTATGAGGCATTTTTCAAAATCATAAAAAATGCTGAACAATGTCGATTTAAATACGATTTGATTTAATTGTTTGCAATCTTTTAGTAGAGCTAGCAAAGGTATCTCTATCGTATAGACACTATTGTGTCTCATGTAGGAGATATGGGAAACAAATCTAATGATTAACACTTATAATCAATCTATATACTATTTCAGTAGTACACATGCAATTATATTTTTTAAAATATATATAAAAATATGAAATAATTTTACAGTTTAAATTAAGAATATATGGGAATATTGCACGTTTTAAATTGAAAAAATGTATATAAATCAAAGTTATTTAAACAATAAAGAATTGCTTATCCTTTAAAATATAAAATAGGTTATCTATGTATACTGCATTTATTATATTATATAATATATATATATTTAATTTATGTTATGTATAGTGGGCAATATTAGTCAAAATGTAGTGAATTCGACGCAAAGAGAATATCTATTTATAAACAATAAACACTATTTGAATTAAATAATTACCGGTAATAATATTAACTGATATTATTAACTGTTTTACATAGACATAGATTAAAGATATTAAAATAGAAGCACAAACAACTTATTATCAAATAGATCAATCAATCGATTATAAATTAGTACAAATGCATCTACTGAGATATTAGCGAGTAAAAAATACTTCTGTAATCTTATTATATTTTTGCTATGGTACAGAGTGATCTTTGTTTACTACAACATCCATCATACTACTACTATATATAATTGATCATTAGATATAATTGACACTTATCCTTGTGGTATCTCAACATGCAGTGAATGATTTCCTATTTAAGTATAATAATATCAAGCATCTCTTGAATAAGTATTCTAAACACTTATGTCAGTGACACTGTCGTTGAAAGAAATGAGTTGCTAATAGATATTTTTTTTAGAACAGATATTACCAAATAAAAAAGATATAGTTATCATAGTATCCATGATAACCATCATAGATAGCTCTGTAACTAAAAAAGAGAGGAATTGTCGATAAGATCATATCTTATACAACGTATAATGGACTAAAATAATACAAAAAATATCGTTTTATATTAATTCTTTTTTTTATTTCTGTTAATAATATAAAAAGCATGAAAGAAATGTTTTTTATAATTTTAAAAAATAATAAATATTGAATCAGAATTGTTTTCTATTGCTAATTTTCATTTTTTATGAATTTAAAATTGTAAAAAATATATTACAATAACACAATGTACTTATTTAAAAGAGTTAAATAAGTACATTTTATTTAAGCCGTAATAATTACATACTTTTATTTTTTATTTGTAAAATTGTTATCATGTTGAATAACTATTTTTTTTGGTTTTTCTATGTCAGGAATTTCATATTCAAAAATTATCTTTAGTAATCCCAAAGTAATTTGTGCATTTTTTACTTTAATTTTGTTATGTAAGTTAAAACTGAGAGAAAAATTATTTCTATTTAATCCTTTATGTAAATATTTATAATGTTCTGTTTCATTATGAATTTTATTTTCATTTTTTCCAGTAACAGTTAATTTATTATTATGTACTAATATGTCTAAATCTTTTTCTTCATATCCTGCTACATTAATTATTAATTGATAATTAGATTCATTATTTTGGATTAAATCATAATTTGGTATATCTGAAATTGGTTTTTCACCAGTTAATCTACTAAACATATTATCTATTTGTTTAAATCTATCCGAAAATATATCATCATATAAACCTGGTACTAAAGAAAAAGAATGATATGACATAAATAGCTCTCCTTTAAGTAAATTTACCAATAGATTAAATATTTTTTTGAAATATTTTTACTCATTTTTTAATATTTTTCATTTCATATTTTTTAAATTTTTTCTCATTATAATATTTTATTAAAATTAAAAACAATATTTATTTTTAAAAACAAAAAAATTAATTTAATAATACAGATTTAAATTAAATTAAACAATTTTAAATAAGTTAAAAATAGATAATTAAGTCTAGTTCTTTCAAAATTATAGAAATAATAAATTATTTTAAATAATACTCATTTATTCAAAAATTCTTAAAACTTAATTAGTTGTTTTTTCATTAATTAATTTATTATCGTTACAATAGATGTAAAAAATATATTAATACTTTATCATAGCATTATTGGTAATAAATTTCGAATTATTTCACGTATATAAAATTATATCTGTCTTATATAAAAAATAACCACTTAAAAGAATTATAACTATTGAATGAAAATATTTTATTGGTCTGTTATGTTAATGAGTATTAGTTAAGAAATAATATTAATGTAAAAAAAATTGTTTCCAACGTAAAATTTACTATAATTCTATTCAATTGATTATAAATATACATTTATGCAAATTTTTTCTCCTTCTTTCCTATAATGATGTCATTTTATTTCTAATATAAAATTAATAATATCATTATTAAATGTATTTATATCATAATATGTTGAATTCTAATTATAATTTTACCAGATATAGACTGACAAAATAATATCTATTCATGGTGATGTATTTAAATTTGTTGATTAACAACTTATCATAATAGGGAACCTATTTAAAAAAAATATTTTGTCGTCCATTTTAACAGAAATAAAAAAAATAATTCAATCTATTAGATATATATGTCAATAATATAATTTTTCTAATTCGAACCTAAATATAATATTTAACAACACAAACTAAAATAATAAAATTAGTTTGTACGTAATAACTATATGGTAAAATTAATTAAAATTATATACATTATTAATAATTATATATGCTATCTAATAAAAAAAAGAAAATAAAATATAACGAAAAAACTAACTATATATCAAAAAATCACATGATATTATTTAGTCATAATTCTACTATATCTAATAAAAACCAGTTTTCTAATACAATAGAACTTTATGATGCAATACCTAAATATATTTGGAACAATAAAATAAAATTTAATTATTTATCTGAGATGATTATTACCAGATATTGTTTATTACAAGGACAAAGATTAATAATTAAAATCAAACCAGCTATTATTGAAAAGAAAAAAAAAATAGTTTTTATATATCCAGGTGCAAGAGAAGAAATTTTAGAAGATACGTTACGTAAATTAGCAATTGAAGGAAAAGGACAAGTTATAGAAGGAAAATTTGGAGTTTTTTTTACATTATATGAATTGCAAAAAGAACTAAAAAAAATAAATCATGGTTATAATTTAAATGAAATTAAAGAAGCAATACAAGTTTGTCAAAGTGCTAACATTGAATGCTCTAGTAAAGATAAAAAAATATTTATTAGCAGTGGATTTTTCCCTGTAATTAGTTTAAGTAAAAAAAAATGTAAAATAAATAATAAAAACACTTGTTACGTTCAATTTCATCCATTAGTAAATTATTCTATTCATAATTTATCTTTTAGAGAATATAACTACAATTTATGTATGCAAATTCGCTCTCCTTTAGCAAGATATATATATAAAAGAATGAGTCATTATTGGAGGCAAGCTAATATTATGTCACCTTATACATTATCTTTATTTAATTTTTTAAAATGTAGTTCTAGAATACTAAGTATACGCATTTCAGAAAATATACGAGCAATGAAAAATTCATTAACAATTTTAATAGAAAAAAAAATAATTAATACTTACAATACTATAAAAATAAAATCTAATCGTAAAATAGTCGATGTAAAATATATTATATTTCCTCATGATAATTTTATTCAACAAACAATAAATGCAAATAAAACAACACAGAAAATAAAAAAAATATCATTAAATATTAACAATAATTTATTTAAAAAATAAAAAACATTATTTATATTTTATAAATTATTACTTTAAATTAAAAAAAAATTCTTCAGAAAAATTATATAATATATTGGATTTATTTAAATAAGTAATTATTGATGAGTCCTAATAAATGAAAATATATTTTTTTAAGAATATGTTATCAATTTATCTAATATATAAATTAAATAACAAAAAGTATATTGGGAAAAATAAACTATGAAAAATCTTAAATGTAATGTAGAATTATTTCAAATAGAAGGAAATTATCAATCTGATCCCACAGCTATTTTTAATAAATTGTGTAATAAAAAGAAATATACTCTGTTATTAGAATCTGCTGAAATAGATAAAAAACATAATTTAGAAAGTATGATAATTTTAGATAGCGCTATTAGAATTTCAGGTATAAATAATATTGTAAAAATAGAATCAATAACCGATAATGGGCAGTCATTATTATATAAATTAGATGAAATTTTACCAAATTCTGTAATATCTACTTCGTTAAAAAACAGTCGAACATTAATATTTCCATCAATGACTTATGATGTTGATGAAGATAATAAATTACATGTTTTGTCTATATTTGATATTTTTAGATTATTTTTAAAATTTATGAATCCTCCAAAAAATTTTTTAAAATCAATATTTTTTGGAGGATTATTTGCATATGATTTAATTTATAGTTTTGAGCAACTGCCCAAATTAAAAAGAACTCAAAAGTGTCCAGATTTTTGCTTTTATTTAGCTGAAACCTTATTAATTTTAGATCATCAAAAAAAAACTTGTATTATACAAAGTAGTTTATTTTATAACAACAAAATAGAAAAACAAAGATTACAACAAAGATTACAGAATATAAAAATTGAATTAGCTAAAAACGTGACAGAAAATTATGAAATAAACATAACTCAACCTATGTCATTGACATCTAACTTAACTGATCAAGAATATGTATATATAATCAAAAAAATGCAAAATGAAGTAAGAAAAGGAAACGTTTTTCAAGTTGTTCCTTCTAGAAAATTTTATATTCCATGTCCATGTTCATTAGCAGCATATCAAAAATTAAAAAAAAATAATCCTAGTCCATATATGTTTTTTATGCAAGATGAAGAATTTACATTATTTGGAGCTTCTCCTGAAAGCGCTTTAAAATATAACGCCAGTAATAGAAAAATTGAAATATATCCTATTGCTGGAACTCGTCCCAGAGGAAAAAATACAGATGGATCTTTTAATTTTGATCTAGACAATAGAATAGAATTAGAAATGAGAACTGATAAAAAAGAACTCTCAGAACATTTAATGTTAGTAGATTTAGCTAGAAATGATTTGGCTCGTATTTGCGAACCGGGTAGTCGTTATGTTGAAAACTTAACTAAAGTAGATCGTTACTCATGTGTAATGCATTTAGTCTCTAAAGTTGTAGGAAAATTAAAATATAATTTAGATATTTTTCATGCATATAGCGCTTGTATGAATATGGGTACACTAACAGGAGCACCGAAAGTTAAAGCTATGCAACTAATAGCACAGTACGAAAGTGAACAAAGAGGTAGTTATGGTGGATCAATTGGATACTTTACTGAAACTAGTAATTTAGATACTTGCATTATAATACGTTCTGCATATGTTGAAAATGAAATTGCTACTGTTCAAGCAGGAGCAGGTATAGTATTAGACTCTATTCCAATAAAAGAAGTTGAAGAAAGTCGAAATAAAGCAAAAGCAGTTATTCAATCTATAATAGAAGCTCATAACATAAATAACCAATAGGAAATTTTATTAATGGCAAATATATTATTTATAGATAATATTGATTCTTTTACTTATAATTTAGTAGATCAGTTGAGAGTCAGTAAACATAATGTTATTATTTATCGCAATTATGTACCTATACAAACTATTACTCGTACTATAATAAAAATGAAAAATCCTATATTGATATTATCACCTGGTCCTGGACATCCTAAAGATTCTGGATGTATTTTAAAATTACTACTAGAATTTAGAGGAAAAATACCTATTGTTGGTATTTGTTTAGGACATCAAGCAATTGTTTATGCTTATTCTGGTGAAATTGGATATGCAAGCACTATATCACATGGCAAAACATCATTTATTAATCACGATGGAAAAGATATGTTTATTTCTATATCTAATCCTTTTATAGCAGCGAGATATCATTCTTTAATTTGTAAAAAAGTTCCAGATCAATTTGTAGTCAATGCGCACTATAATAAAATGATTATGGGAATTAAAAATAATAATGAACGAATTTGTGGATTTCAATTTCATCCTGAATCTATATTAACAACACAAGGAACGAAACTATTAAATCAGACTTTAGATTGGACAATACGCTAAAAAAAATAACTATAGATGTATATATACTATAAATTATACTTTGTATTAGTATAAAATAAGTGATCTATGTATACTTAATTTATCATATATTAATTATATAATATATACATATTTAGTTTATATGCGATATCAAATATCCCTTGAACAAGCATTCTAAACACTTATACCAGTGACACTGTCGTTGAAAGAAATGAGTTGCTAATAGATATTTTTTAGAACAGATACTACCAAATAAAAAAAATATAATTATCATCATAGTATCCATGATAACCATCATATATGGCCATGTAAATAAAAAAGAGATATAGTTTTGATGAGATAATAATCTCTATTAATACAAATTTGTTACATCCTATATTTATTATATCTATGCTTCTCGATGGTTAATGTTTCCTGTATATGTTGGTTTGTCATTTGGTTTTATATTGTTGACTATAAAATTTTTTGAACAAATTATTTATGTTATTCCAGATATATTAATTATGTCTGAATCTGGATTAGTATTGATTGTATTATCTTTAATTGATATTGCTTTGGTAGGAGGTTTATTAGTAATGGTTATGTTTTCTGGCTATGAAAATTTCATTTCTAAAATGATAATCAGTCAAGATAAGAAACGTTTAAGTTGGATGGGTACCATGGATGTCAATTCAATTAAAAATAAAGTAGCTTCTTCTATTGTAGCCATATCTTCAGTACACTTATTACGAATTTTTATGGAAGCTGATAATGTATCAAATGATAAAATTATGTGGTGTATTTTAATTCATTTGACTTTTGTTATTTCTGCATTTGGTATGTCGTATATTGATAAAATGAGTAAAAAAACACAAAAATAAAGTATTTATTTAAATTGCTATTTTATTATTTTTATTTT